>NZ_SMNY01000099.1:0-458 GCF_004353535.1 Cupriavidus sp. L7L | reverse complement strand
AAAATCTCAATGTACTCACGGACAGAGGCCATGGCTTCCATCCGGGTGGCATACCGATGGTGGTACACCAACTCTGCTTTCAGGCTGCCCCAGAAGCTCTCCATGGGCGCATTGTCGTAGCAGTTTCCCTTGCGTGACATCGAAGCCAGCATGCCGAACTGCGCTAGCAACCTGCGATAGCCGTGAGCACAGTATTGGCTGCCCCGGTCCGAATGATGAATCAGGCCGGGCCGTGGCCGCTTGCTGCGCACCGCCCGGAACAGCGCCTCGCCCACCAATTCTTGTGTCATTCTGGGCCCCATCGCGTAGCCCACGATCTCGCACGTGTACAGATCCTTGATTCCTGCCAGGTACAACCACCCCTCATCGGTCGCGATATACGTGATGTCAGTCACCCACGCGGCGTTTGGCCTGTCGGCTTCAAATTTCTGCTCCAGTAGGTTGGGCGCCACTGGCAG
>NZ_SMNY01000098.1:0-16115 GCF_004353535.1 Cupriavidus sp. L7L | reverse complement strand
CGCCCATTACGGCCTGAAAGACTGGCTCGCGCAACGCGTCACGGCCGTGATCATGGTGGTGTTCACCGTGGTGCTGGCCATTGCCTTCCTGCTGTCGAACGGCGCTTCGTACGAAGCGTGGGCAGGGCTCTTCGCCAACCAGTGGATGAAGATCATCACGTTCCTGACCATCCTGTCGCTGCTGTATCACGCCTGGATCGGCGTGCGCGACATCTGGATGGACTATGTCAAGCCGATGGCGGTGCGCCTGGTGCTGCAAGTTCTTACGATTCTGTGGCTCGTCGGTTGCGCGGGCTACGCTGCTCAGATTCTCTGGAGGGTGTAATAAATGGTCGCAGTCAAGACTGGATTGCCGCGTCGCCGCTTTGACGTGGTCATCGTCGGTGCTGGCGGCGCCGGGATGCGCGCATCCCTCCAGCTCGCGGAAGCCGGCCTGAACGTGGCCGTGCTGTCCAAGGTGTTCCCGACCCGCTCGCACACCGTGGCGGCGCAGGGCGGCATCGGTGCTTCGCTGGGCAACATGAGCGAAGACAACTGGCACTATCACTTCTACGACACCATCAAGGGCTCGGACTGGCTGGGCGACCAGGACGCGATCGAGTTCATGTGCCGGGAAGCGCCGAAGGTCGTGTACGAACTCGAGCACTTCGGCATGCCGTTCGACCGCAACCCGGATGGCACCATCTACCAGCGCCCGTTCGGCGGCCATACCGCCAACTACGGCGAGAAGCCGGTGCAGCGCGCCTGCGCCGCGGCGGACCGTACCGGCCACGCGCTGCTGCATACGCTGTACCAGCGCAACGTGCGCGCCAAGACCCACTTCTTCGTCGAGTGGATGGCGCTGGACCTGATCCGCGACCAGGACGGCGACGTGCTGGGCGTGACCGCGCTGGAAATGGAAACCGGCGAGGTCTACATCCTCGAAGCCAAGACCACGCTGTTCGCGACCGGCGGTGCCGGCCGTATCTACGCTGCGTCGACCAACGCCTTCATCAACACCGGTGACGGCCTGGGCATGGCCGCACGCGCGGGCGTGCCGCTGGAAGACATGGAGTTCTGGCAGTTCCACCCGACCGGCGTGGCCGGCGCGGGCGTGCTGATCACCGAAGGCGTGCGTGGCGAAGGCGGGATCCTGCGCAACAAGGATGGCGAGCGTTTCATGGAACGCTATGCGCCGACGCTGAAGGACCTGGCGCCGCGCGACTTCGTCTCGCGCTCGATGGACCAGGAAATCAAGGAAGGCCGCGGCTGTGGCCCGAACGGCGACTACGTGCTGCTCGACCTGACCCACGTCGGCGCCGAGACCATCATGAAGCGCCTGCCGTCGATCCGCGAAATCGGCATGAAGTTCGCCAACGTCGACGCGATCAAGGAACCGATCCCGGTGGTCCCGACCATCCACTACCAGATGGGCGGCATTCCGACGAACTACCACGGCCAGGTCGTGGTGCCGAAGAACGGCAACCCGAACGAAGTGCTGAATGGTTTCTACGCGATCGGCGAATGCTCGTGCGTGTCGGTGCACGGCGCCAACCGCCTGGGCACCAACTCGCTGCTCGACCTGGTGGTGTTCGGCCGTGCCGCCGGCAACCACATCATCGCGCAGAACCTGAAGCAGAAGGAACACAAGCCGCTGCCGGCCGACGCCGCTGACCTCGCGATGTCGCGCCTGGCCAAGCTGCAGGCCACGTCGTCGGGTGAATACACGCAGGACGTCGCCAACGACATCCGCAAGAACATGCAGTCGCATGCCGGCGTGTTCCGCACGCAGAAGCTGATGGACGAAGGTGTCGACCGCATCCTGGACGTGGCCGAGCGCGCCGACAACATCCACCTGAAGGACAAGTCCAAGGTCTTCAACACCGCGCTGGTGGAAGCCCTGGAAGTGGCCAACCTGGTGGAAGTGGCCAAGGCCACCATGATCTCGGCGGCCGCCCGCAAGGAATCGCGCGGCGCCCACGCGCACAGCGACTTCCCGAACCGCGACGATCAGAACTGGCTCAAGCACACGCTGTTCTACAGCGAAGGCAACCGCCTCGACTACAAGCCGGTGAAGATGGAACCGCTGACGGTGGAAAGCGTGCCGCCGAAGGCCCGTACCTTCTGAGCACCGCATCGTAGAGAAGAAGCGTATTTTCGAAGTCTACCGCTACGATCCGGACAAGGATGCGGCGCCGCGCATGCAGACCTACGAGGTCGAGCTCGACGGCCACGAGCGCATGCTGCTGGACGCGCTGGTCAAGCTCAAGAAGCTGGACGAGACCATCTCGTTCCGCCGTTCGTGCCGCGAAGGCGTGTGCGGCTCGGACGCGATGAACATCAACGGCAAGAACGGCCTGGCCTGCCTGACCAACATGCGCGAGCTGCCGGACCGCATCGTGCTGCGTCCGCTGCCCGGGCTGCCGGTGGTGCGCGACCTGATCGTCGACATGACGCAGTTCTTCAAGCAGTACAACTCGATCAAGCCGTTCCTGATCAACGACGAGCCGCCGCCCGAGAAAGAGCGCCTGCAGTCGCCGGAAGAGCGCGACGAGCTGGATGGCCTGTACGAGTGCATCCTGTGCGCCAGCTGCTCGACGTCGTGCCCGTCGTTCTGGTGGAACCCGGACAAGTTCGTCGGCCCGGCCGGCCTGCTGCAGGCTTACCGCTTCATCGCGGACAGCCGCGACCAGGCCACCAATGAGCGCCTGGACAACCTGAACGACCCGTACCGCCTGTTCCGCTGCCACAGCATCATGAACTGCGTCGACGTGTGCCCGAAGGGTCTGAACCCGACCAAGGCCATCGGCAAGATCAAGGAACTGATGGTTCGCCGCGCGGTGTGATCCTGCGGCTGTCTAAGTAGTAAGCGGTGCGTCAGCCAGAGCGGCTATATCTGGCGGGCGCACCGAAAGTAGGAAGCCATGACCGAGAGTCCTGCCACCACCTTCTCCCATCAGGCCGATCCGCACAAGCGCGCACGGTTGCGCTGGCGCGCCCGCCGCGGCCTCCTGGAGAACGACATCATCGTCGAACGTTTTTTCAACCGTTACGAGGAGAGCCTGTCCGACGAGGATGTGGCTGCGCTGAGCCAGCTGTTCGAGCTCAGCGACAACGAGTTGATGGACCTGCTCCTTGCCCGCAAGGAACTGGACGGTGAGCTCGACACGCCCCCGATGCAGCGCGTAGTGAACCTGCTGCGTTCGGTCTGAGTTTTGGTCAACATTATTATTCACAGCATTTGAAGGATCCGACATGACGCCGTCCGATGTGAAAGCCACGCTATCGTTCTCCGATGGTTCCCCCAGCGTTGAGCTGCCGATTTATACGGGCACCGTTGGCCCGGACGTGATCGACATTCGCAAGCTGTACGGACAAACCGGTAAGTTCACCTACGACCCCGGTTTCATGTCGACGGCTTCGTGTAATTCCAAGATCACCTATATCGACGGTGACAAGGGCGAGCTGCTGTATCGCGGCTACCCGATCGAGCAGCTGGCGCAGAAGTGCGACCACCTCGAGACCAGCTACCTGCTGCTCAAGGGTGAACTGCCCAACGCCAAGCAGAAGGAAGAATTCGTCGGCCACGTGATGAACCACACGATGGTCCACGAGCAGCTGCAGTTCTTCATGCGCGGTTTCCGCCGCGATGCCCACCCGATGGCAGTCCTGACCGGCCTGGTGGGTGCCATGAGCGCGTTCTACCACGACGCGATGGACATCGATGATCCGCACCAGCGCGAGATCTCGGCCATCCGCCTGATCGCCAAGATGCCGACCATGGTCGCCATGGCGTACAAGTACAACATCGGCCAGCCGTACATCTATCCGCAGAACGACCTGTCCTACTCGGGCAACTTCCTGCGCATGCTGTTCGCCACGCCGTGCGCCCCGTACACCGTGAACCCGGTGCTGGAGCGCGCGCTGGACCGCATCTTCATCCTGCACGCCGACCACGAGCAGAACGCGTCGACCTCGACCGTGCGCCTGGCCGGCTCGTCGGGCACCAACCCGTTTGCAGCCATCGCCGCGGGCGTGGCCTGCCTGTGGGGCCCGGCCCACGGCGGCGCCAACGAAGCCGCGCTGAAGATGCTGGAAGAGATCGGCAGCGTCGACAACATCCCCGAGTTCATCAAGCAGGTCAAGGACAAGAACTCGGGCGTGCGCCTGATGGGCTTTGGCCACCGCGTGTACAAGAACTACGATCCGCGCGCCAAGCTGATGCGCGAAACCTGCCATGAGGTGCTGAACGAGCTGGGCCTGCACAACGACCCGCTGTTCAAGCTGGCCATGGAGCTGGAAAAGATCGCGCTGGAAGACGAGTACTTCGTCAGCCGCAAGCTGTACCCGAACGTCGACTTCTACTCGGGCATCGTCCAGCGCGCGCTGGGCATCCCGACCTCGCTGTTCACCTGCATCTTCGCGCTGGCCCGCACCCCGGGCTGGATCTCGCAGTGGGAAGAGATGATCACCGATCCGGAATACAAGATCGGCCGTCCGCGCCAGCTGTTTGTCGGCGCCGCCACCCGCGACGTGCCGGACGTGTCCAAGCGCTGAGCGCAAGCTCATCCGATTCGCTGCGCAGTGCAGCAATTGCAAACGCCCCGGCCCGCCGGGGCGTTTGTCTTTTCTGGGGCGGCTCGCGTTGTGCGGTGCAGCGCGGGAAAGGGCAGGAAATCGCACCTCGAATGGTCCGGAGCGCAATTCGTGGAAAATTGTGTCGCGTTTTCCCAATGTGGTTCCGCATTTATTGTGCGATTGTCGCGTAGCGCAGGAAATTTGACCCTATAATGCGGGCTGCTTTGCCGACGGCAGCCGGGCCATCCCTCCGGCATGCGGTGCGGCAAGCGGGGCAGGCGAATCGCTTGCGCAATAGAGAACGCATCAAACGTTGTCTTTCCGAACCTTGGTCCCACACCACAGCGGGACTGACACACGCCGGGCCCCGCATCTCTTGAGCTTTTCCGCAGGCCCGTCTTCCGCGTCTCGGGCCGCTTTTCTGCCGTTCCGATCTCTGTAGTCCGCGGGTGTTGTTCGATTGCGCAGGTCATTCCGCTTCTGCCCGGATGACCCAAACATAAATCGAGGAGCTCCTGATGACGCTGTCCCGTCTTACCACCATTTCGCTGGCTGCCATGCTGGCCACCTTTGGCGCCGCCGCCAATGCCGAAACCGTGAAGATCGCCATTGCCGGCCCGATGAGCGGCTCGGTGGCGCAGTACGGCGACATGGTCAAGGCCGGTGCGCTGACCGCCGTCGAACAGATCAACGCAGCCGGCGGCGCCGGCGGCAACAAGTTGGAAGTGGTGATGATGGACGACGCCTGCGAACCGAAGCAGGCCGTCGCGGTGGCCAACAAGGTCGTCAGCCAGAACATCAAGTACGTGATCGGCCACGTGTGCTCGGGCTCGACCATCCCGGCCTCGGACATCTACGAGAACGAAGGCATCGTGATGGTCACGCCGTCGGCCACCGCGCCGCAGCTGACCGAGACCAGGAAGCGCAAGTTCATCTTCCGCACCATCGGCCGCGACGACCAGCAGGGCCCGGCCGCCGCCCAGTACATCATCGGCAAGGTCAAGCCGAAGAAGGTCGCCGTGCTGCACGACAAGCAGTCGTATGGCCAGGGCATCGCCAGCTCGGTGAAGAAGGACCTGGAAGCGGCCAAGATCCCGGTCGCCGTGTTCGAGGGCATCAACGCCGGCGATTCGGACTACTCCGCCGTCATCACCAAGCTGAAGTCGCAGGGCGTGGACTTCGTCTACTTCGGCGGCTACCACCCGGAAATGGGCCTGCTGCTGCGCCAGGCGCGCGAGCAGGGCGTGAAGGCCACCTTCATGGGCCCCGAGGGCGTGGGCAACAAGGACGTGACCGCGATCGCCGGCCCGTCGTCGGAAGGCATGCTGGTGACGCTGCCGGCCGACTTCTCGGCCGACCCGGCCAACGCGGGCCTGGTGAAGGCATTCGCCGACAAGAAGCGTGACGCCAACGGTCCGTTCCAGATGCCGTCCTACGCCGCCGTCAAGATCATCGGCGACGCCATCGCCGGCGCCAAGAGCACCGATCCGGCCAAGGTCGCGGCGTACATGCACAAGAACGCCTTCACCACCCCGATCGGCAAGGTCGAGTACGACGACAAGGGCGACCTGAAGTCCTTCAAGTTCGTGGTCTACACCTGGCACAAGGACGCCAGCAAGACCGCCGCAAACTAAGCAGGCGCTCCTTCCCGCACACGCCCCGCCCGGCCTCCGGGCGGGGCGTTCTGGTATCGGGCTTCAAGTTCCTGAGGCTTCCCCTATGAATGAATTCCTTCCACAGTTCACCCAGCAGCTGGTCAACGGCCTGACGCTGGGTGCGATCTATGCGCTGATCGCCATCGGCTACACAATGGTCTACGGCATCATCGGCATGATCAATTTCGCGCACGGCGAGATTTACATGATCGGTGCCTATGTCGGCCTGGTCACGCTCACCGCGATCGGCGCCCAGGCAGGCTACCCCCTGCCGCTGGTGCTGGGCGCCGCCCTGCTGGTCTCGGTGCTGGTCACCGGCGTCTACGGCTTTGCGGTCGAGCGAGTGGCATACCGGCCCCTGCGCGGCGGTCCGCGGCTGGTGCCGCTGATCTCCGCCATCGGCATGTCGATCTTCCTGCAGAACTATGTCCAGATCGGGCAGGGCGCGCGCGACGTGTCCGTGCCGGTGCTGATCTCGGGCGCCATCGAGTTCCAGATGGGCGGCGATTTCACCGTGACCGTGCCGTATTCGCGCCTGCTGATCGTCGGCGTAACGCTGGTGATGATGATCGCGCTGACGCTGTTCATCGGCCGCTCGCGCATGGGCCGTGCCTGCCGCGCCTGCGCCGAAGACATGCGCATGGCCAATCTGCTCGGCATCGACACCAACAAGGTAATCTCGTTCACCTTCGTGCTGGGCGCGATGCTGGCCGCCGTCGGCGGCGTGCTGATCGGGCTGAGCATCGGCAAGCTCAATCCCTTTATCGGCTTTATCGCCGGCATCAAGGCCTTTACCGCGGCGGTGCTGGGCGGCATCGGCAGCATCCCGGGCGCGATGCTCGGCGGCGTGCTGCTGGGCCTGGCGGAAACCTTCGCCTCGGGCTACATGCCGGCGGAATACAAGGACGTGGTCGCATTCAGCCTGCTGGTGCTGGTGCTGCTGTTCCGTCCGACCGGGCTGCTGGGCAAGCCTGATGTCGAGAAGGTGTGAGGGAGGGCGAGACAATGACTAACCAAACTTTCGCAATGTCCGCCGGGCAGGTAGCGCGCGGCGGCGCCACGCCGGGCCAGTCGCTCAAGAACGCGATCACGGCGGCCGTGATGACGGCAATCCTGACCATTCCCATCCTGGGCCTGCAGCTCAGGCTGGAAGGCTACAAGGTGGTGCTCGAGCCGCGCTGGCGTCCGGTATGGATTGCCGTGGCGGCAGTGTTCCTGTTCCAGCTGTTCAAGCCGTTGCTGTCGCGTGCCGGCAGTGCCGTGCGCCTGCCGTCGGTGCCGCAGCTCGGCGCGCGCCAGCAGCGCGTGGCGATATGGGTGCTGCTGGCGGTCGGGCTGGTGTGGCCGTTCTTCGGCTCGCGCGGCGCGGTCGACGTGGCCACGCTGGCGCTGATCTACGTGATCCTGGGGCTGGGCCTGAATATCGTGGTGGGCTATGCCGGCCTGCTCGACCTGGGCTACGTCGGCTTCTATGCGATCGGCGGCTATACCTATGCGCTGCTGAACCAGCACTTCGGGCTGGGCTTCTGGGAATGCCTGCCGATCGCCGCGGCGATGTCGGCAACCTTCGGCTTCCTGCTCGGCTTCCCGGTGCTGCGGCTGCGCGGCGACTACCTCGCCATCGTGACGCTGGGCTTCGGCGAGATCATCCGCCTGCTGGCCAACAACCTGACCAGCCTGACCGGCGGCCCGGATGGTGTCTCGGGCATTCCCAAGCCGTCCGTGTTCGGCATCGAAATGGCGCGCAGCGCCAGCGTGGAGGGCACGAAGACCTTCCATGACCTGATCGGCCTGGACTACAGCGGCCAGCACATGGTGATCTTCCTGTACCTGCTGGCGCTGCTGCTGGTGGGCTTCACGCTGTTCGTCACCAGCCGCCTGATCCGCATGCCGATGGGCCGTGCCTGGGAAGCGCTGCGCGACGACGAGATCGCGTGCCGCTCGCTGGGCCTGAACCCGACCCGCATCAAGCTGTCGGCGTTCACGCTGGGCGCATCGTTCGCCGGCATCGGCGGCGCGTTCTTCGCGGCGCGCCAGGGGCTGGTCAATCCGGAATCGTTCACCTTCATCGAGTCGGCGCTGATCCTTGCCGTGGTGGTGCTGGGCGGCATGGGTTCGCAGCTGGGCGTGATCCTGGCGGCGATCCTGTTGACGGTGCTGCCTGAAGTGGCGCGCGGCTTTGCCGAATATCGCATGCTGATCTTCGGCCTGGTGATGGTGCTGATGATGATGTGGCGTCCGCAGGGCCTGCTGCCCGCGAGCCGTCCGCACGTGGAGCTTCCCCGATGAACGCGCCGATGACTAGTTTGCAACAAGCCGAATTGTTGAAAGTATCCGGCCTGCAGATGCGCTTCGGCGGCCTGCTCGCCGTGGACGGCATCGATTTCGATGTCCGCAAGGATGAGGTCTTCGCCATCATCGGCCCCAACGGCGCCGGCAAGACCACGGTGTTCAACTGCGTCGGCGGCTTCTACAAGCCGACCGCGGGCGAGGTCACGCTGGATGGCCACGACATCGCCGGCCTGCCCAGCCACAAGGTGGCGCGCCAGGGCCTGGTGCGGACCTTCCAGAACATCCGCCTGTTCAAGTCGCTGACGGTGGTGGAAAACCTGCTGGTGGCGCAACACCTGCAGGTGCAGTCCGGCATCCTGCGCGGCCTGTTTGCCACCCCGGCCTATCGCCGTGCCGAGCGCGAGGCGCTGGAACGCGCCGCGGTCTGGCTGGAGCGGATGGGCCTGACCAAGGTGGCCAACCGCGAGGCCGGCACGCTGTCGTACGGCCACCAGCGCCGGCTGGAGATCGCACGCTGCATGATCACCAAGCCGCGCCTGCTGATGCTGGACGAGCCCGCCGCCGGCCTGAACCCGCAGGAGAAGGTCGAGCTGCAGCAGCTGATCGACCAACTGCGCCGCGAATTCGGCATTGCCGTGCTGCTGATCGAGCACGACATGAGCCTGGTGATGGGCGTGTCCGACCGCATCCTGGTGATGGAGCACGGCAAGCCTATCGTGATCGGCAAGCCCGACGAAGTGCGCAATGACCCGCGCGTGATCAAGGCCTACCTGGGAGAGGACTGATGCTGAAGCTGGAACAGGTCCATACCCACTACGGCGCCGTCGAGGCGCTGTCGGGCGTATCGATCGAAGTCAACAAGGGGGAGATCGTCACCCTGATCGGCAGCAACGGTGCCGGCAAGACGACGCTGATGATGACCGTGTGCGGCACGCCGCGTGCGTCCAGAGGGCGCGTGCTGTTCGAGGGCGAGGACATCACCAACCGCTCGACGCACGAGATCATGCGGTTGGGGCTCGCGATCTCGCCCGAGGGCCGGCGCGTGTTCCCGAGCCTGACCGTGCTGGAAAACCTGAAGATGGGCGGCTTCTTTGCCAGGCGCGACGAGATCGAGGCCGGCATCGAGCACGTGTTCAAGCTGTTCCCGCGGCTGAACCAGCGCGCCAGCCAGCGTGCCGGCACCATGTCGGGCGGCGAGCAGCAGATGCTGGCGATCGGCCGCGCGCTGATGAGCCGGCCCCGGCTGCTGCTGCTGGACGAGCCCACGCTCGGCCTCGCGCCGCTGATCATCGCGCAGATCTTCGACATCATCCGGACCATTCGTGACGAGGGCGTCACCGTGTTCCTGGTCGAGCAGAACGCCAACAAGGCGCTGCAGGTCGCGGATCGGGGCTATGTGCTGGAGACCGGCAAGGTGGTGCTGGCCGATACCGGTGCTAACCTGCTGGCCAATGACCGGATCAAGGCTGCCTACCTGGGCGGCTGATGCCGGCGGCCGTCGCCCTGCAACGGGGCGACGGCTCTTTACCGATTCGTTTTCGTGATCGGCGAAAGCCCCCTTTCGCCAATCACATTACATTCCAGGCACCGTCCCGGCCGGGCAGGGCGCTGATCCCCATATCCCCTGTGGCATAATCGATTGCCAAGTCAAGCATTGCAGCAACGCTTGAAATAACGCTCGCTTCAGGCGGCTTCCGGCGCGATCATCGCAATCACGCTATCGACGCCCGTGTTCGCAACCGCGACCGAAGCGAACAAAAACCCCTGCAAACTACTGCGCGGTCACCGCGGCCTCTCCTGCAAGGGAGCGGTCATTCGGCCCGCCATCGCATCATGGCCAAGACGCTCTACGACAAACTCTGGGATGACCACACCGTCCACGTCGAGGAAGACGGCACCACGCTGCTCTACATCGACCGCCACCTGCTGCATGAAGTGACCAGCCCGCAGGCGTTCGAAGGCCTGAAGATGGCGGAGCGTCCGGTATGGCGCATCAGCGCGAACCTGGCCGTCTCGGACCATAACGTGCCGACCACCGACCGCAGCCAGGGGATCGCTGACCCGGTGTCGAAGCTGCAGGTCGATACGCTGGATGCCAACTGCGACAGCTTCGGCATCACCCAGTTCAAGATGACCGACCACCGCCAGGGCATCGTGCACGTGATCGGGCCGGAGCAGGGCGCGACGCTGCCGGGCATGACGGTGGTGTGCGGCGACTCGCATACCAGCACGCACGGCGCCTTCGGCGCGCTGGCGCACGGCATCGGCACCTCTGAAGTCGAGCACGTGCTGGCCACGCAGACGCTGCTGGGCAAGAAGGCAAAGAACATGCTGGTCAGGGTGGAAGGCAAGCTGCCGCGCGGCTGCACCGCCAAGGACATCGTGCTCGCCATCATCGGCAAGATCGGTACCGCCGGCGGCACCGGCTACACCATCGAGTTTGCCGGCTCGGCCATCCGCGACCTGACCATGGAAGGCCGCATGACGGTCTGCAACATGGCCATCGAAGCGGGCGCGCGCGCCGGCCTGGTGGCGGTGGACGACGTCACGCTGGAATACGTCAAGGGCCGCCCGTACGCGCCGCAGGGTGTGGAGTGGGAGCAGGCCGTGGCCTACTGGCGCACGCTGCATTCGGATGCGGGCGCCAAATTCGACCAGGTGGTCGAGCTGCGTGCCGAAGAGATCCGCCCGCAGGTGACCTGGGGCACCTCGCCGGAAATGGTCATCAGCATCGAAGACCGCGTGCCGGATCCCGAGAAGGAAAAGGACTCGACCAAGCGCAACGCCATGGAGCGCGCGCTGGAATACATGGGCCTGCAGCCCAACGTGCCGGTGGAGAGCATCAGTATCGACAAGGTCTTCATCGGCTCGTGCACCAACAGCCGTATCGAAGACATGCGCGCCGCCGCGTGGGTGGTGCAGAAGCTGGGCCGCAAGATCGCATCCAACGTCAAGCTGGCGCTGGTGGTGCCGGGTTCGGGCCTGGTCAAGGAACAGGCCGAGCGCGAAGGCCTGGACAAGATCTTCAAGGCCGCCGGCTTTGAATGGCGCGAGCCGGGCTGCTCGATGTGCCTGGCCATGAACGCCGACCGCCTCGATCCGGGCGAGCGCTGCGCGTCGACCTCGAACCGCAACTTCGAAGGCCGTCAGGGCGCCGGTGGCCGTACCCACCTGGTGAGCCCGGCGATGGCAGCGGCTGCCGCCATCGAAGGCCATTTCGTCGACATCCGCAAGCTGGGCTGAGCGGAGCGCGGCAGATGAAAAGGACCCTGATCGCATGGCTGGCATGCCTGGGCATGCTGCAGCTGGCTGGCTGCAACACCATGGCCGGCCTGGGCAAGGACACGCAGGCCGCCGGCAGCTCGCTCGAGCGCGCGGCCAAGAAGTAAGGAAAGAGACATGGACAAGTTCACTGTACACAGCGGCCTCGTGGCTCCGCTCGACCGCGAGAACGTCGACACCGACGCCATCATCCCGAAGCAGTTCCTGAAGTCGATCAAGCGCACCGGCTTTGGCCCCAACCTGTTCGACGAGTGGCGCTACAAGGATGTCGGCGAGCCCGGCATGGACAACAGCAAGCGTCCGCTGAACCCGGATTTCGTGCTGAACCAGCAGCGCTACCAGGGCGCATCGATCCTGCTGGCGCGCCGCAACTTCGGCTGCGGCAGTTCGCGCGAGCACGCGCCGTGGGCGCTGACGCAATACGGCTTCCGCGCCGTGATCGCGCCCAGCTTTGCCGATATCTTCTTCAACAACTGCTACAAGAACGGCTTGCTGCCGGTGGTGTTGAGCGAGCAGCAGGTCGACCACCTGTTCAACGAGACCAACGCGTTCAACGGCTACCAGCTGACCATCGACCTGGACAAGCAGGCCGTGATCACACCGTCGGGCCAGGGCTATGAATTCGACATCGCCCCGTTCCGCAAGTACTGCATGCTGAATGGCTTCGACGATATCGGCCTGACCCTGCGCCATGCCGACAAGATCAAGGCCTACGAGGCCGAGCGCGTGGCGAAGATGCCGTGGCTGAACAACCGCCTGGTCGGATAAGACTCAACCGAGGAAGACAACAATGAAGATCGCAGTCCTGCCGGGTGACGGCATCGGTCCCGAAATCGTTGCAGAGGCCGTCAAGGTCCTGAACGCGCTCGACGAGAAGTTCGAACTCGAAACCGCGCCCGTGGGCGGCGCCGGCTACGAGGCCGAAGGCCATCCGCTGCCGGAGAACACGCTGAAGCTGGCCAAGGAAGCCGACGCCATCCTGTTCGGCGCCGTCGGCGACTGGAAGTACGACAGCCTGGAGCGCCCGCTGCGCCCCGAGCAGGCCATCCTGGGCCTGCGCAAGCACCTGCAGCTGTTCGCCAACTTCCGTCCGGCGATCTGCTATCCGGAGCTGACCGGCGCCTCGAGCCTGAAGCCCGAGCTGGTGGCCGGCCTGGACATCCTGATCGTCCGTGAGCTGAACGGCGACATCTACTTCGGCCAGCCGCGCGGCCTGCGCGAAGCGCCGGACGGCCTGTTCAAGGGCGCGCGCGAAGCCTTCGACACCATGCGCTACAGCGAGCCGGAAATCCGCCGCATCGCGCATGTGGCGTTCCAGGCCGCGGCCAAGCGCGGCAAGAAGCTGTGCAGCGTCGACAAGGCCAACGTGCTCGAGACCTTCCAGTTCTGGAAGGACATCGTGATCGATGTCAGCAAGGAATATCCGGAAGTCGAGCTGTCGCACATGTATGTCGACAACGCGGCCATGCAGCTGGTCAAGGCGCCCAAGAGCTTCGACGTGATCGTCACCGGCAACATGTTCGGCGACATCCTGTCGGACGAGGCCGCCATGCTGACCGGCTCGATCGGCATGCTGCCGTCGGCGTCGCTGGATGCGAACAACAAAGGCCTGTACGAGCCTTCGCACGGCTCGGCGCCGGACATCGCCGGCAAGGGCGTGGCCAATCCGCTGGCCACCATCCTGTCGGCGGCGATGATGCTGCGGTACTCGCTGAACCGCGCCGAGCAGGCCGACCGCATCGAGAACGCCGTCAAGAAGGTGCTGGCTCAGGGCTATCGCACCGGCGACATCCTGACGCCGGGCTGCAAGCAGGTCGGCACCCGCGAGATGGGAGAGGCCGTTCTGGCCGCGCTGTAAGTCACACGCAAAAGGGCACCGCAGGCGCGGTGCCCTTTGTTTTATTTGTCCCTAATTTGCACGCTGCGGCGGCGCCGCAAAATCGTGTAGACTCTGCGAATGGCCCGATTTTCCCAGTCCACCCTGACTGCTGTTGTCGCCCTGACCGCCACCCGCGGCCCGGTCGGCACGATTTCGCTCGGCCAGACCGCAACGACGATTAAAACCATTATTAAAACCGCGATCGCCTAGATCCGTTCGTCGTGCCTGCCCGTCTTCCCCGCGCAGCCACGCCGGGCGAGGAAAATGGCGGGGAAGTAAAAATCACATCCGAGGTAAATCATGATTGTAGGTCTCGTCGGTTGGCGGGGTATGGTCGGCAGCGTCCTGATGCAGCGCATGCAGGAAGAGCGTGATTTCGACCACATCGAGCCCGTCTTCTTCAGCACGTCCAACGCCGGCGGCAAGGCGCCCGCCATGGCCAAGAACGAAACCACGCTCAAGGATGCCAACGACATCGAGGCACTGAAGAAGTGCGACGTGGTGCTGACCGCCCAGGGCGGCGACTACACCAACGAGGTCTTCCCCAAGCTGCGCGCGGCTGGCTGGAAGGGCTACTGGATCGACGCGGCCTCGTCGCTGCGCATGAAGGACGATGCCATCATCGTGCTGGATCCGGTCAACCAGGGTGTGATCAAGGACGCGCTTTCCAAGGGCGTCAAGAATTTCATCGGCGGCAACTGCACGGTCAGCTGCATGCTGATTGGCCTGGGCGGCCTGTTCCAGGCCGACATGGTCGAATGGATGACCTCGATGACCTACCAGGCCGCTTCAGGCGGCGGCGCCCAGCACATGCGCGAGCTGCTGACGCAGTTCGGCACGCTGAACGCGTCGGTCAAGCCGCTGCTGGATGACCCGGCGTCGGCCATCCTGGAAATCGACCGCCAGATCCTGGCGACCCAGCATGGCCTGTCCGCCGAGGAAACCAAGCAGTTCGGCGTGCCGCTGGCCGGCAACCTGATCCCCTGGATCGACAAGGACCTGGGCAACGGCCAGTCCAAGGAAGAATGGAAGGGCGGCGCCGAGACCAACAAGATCCTGGGCCGTGGCGAGGGCTTCCTGGGTGCGACCGGCGCCACGCCGATCGCCGTCGACGGCCTGTGCGTCCGCATCGGCGCGATGCGCTGCCACTCGCAGGCGCTGACCATCAAGCTGCGCCGCGACGTGCCGCTGGACGAGATCGAAGGCATGCTGGCGGCCCACAACCAGTGGGCCAAGGTGGTGCCGAACACGCGTGAAGCCAGCATGACCGACCTGACCCCGGCGGCCGTGACCGGCACGCTGACGATCCCGGTCGGCCGCCTGCGCAAGATGCAGATGGGCGGCGAGTACCTGTCGGCCTTCACGGTCGGCGACCAGCTGCTGTGGGGCGCGGCCGAGCCGCTGCGCCGCATGCTGCGTATCCTGATCGAATCCTGATGGGTGGCTGATAGCTGCGTGCCTGGTTGCGTCCGTTGCAGCCAGGCAACAGAAAAGACCGCTTTGCCGACAACGCCGCGCCCACGCGCGGCGTTGTTGTATCCGGACGCCTATTTTCCCGGGCGATGCGTCACAATACGGCGGCATGCGTCCCGGCCCGCAGGGGTCGGCGCCTGTTGGTCAAGGGGTGCAATCAGAATGCCCCGCCAGCTTGACGGACCTGTCTATGGGGTCGGTTTGTCGATGTATATCGCTACTAAAACATAACGGAGCATAAGGTGAGTGTGAGCCAACATCGCCGGAAAGATGCGCCTACTGCCCGTCAGCGCTGGTCAACGCTGGCCGTCACGGCACTGGGTCTGCTGCTTGCGCAGCCGGCCGCATATGCCGCGGGATTCGGGCAATTGCGGGTTCAGTCGAATCTGGGGCAGCCGCTGCAGGCTGAGATCGACATCAGCGGGGTCACACCCGATGAGGCCGCCGCGCTGAACGTCAAGCTGGCGTCGCCTGGGGCGTACGCCGCGGCCGGGCTGATCTACCAGCCCGCGGTCAGCACGCTGCGGCTGGAGATCGAGCGCCGCCCGAACGGCAGCTATGTCGCCAAGGTCCGTTCGACGCAGCCGATCAGCGAGCCGTTCGTCGATATCCTGGTCGACATGAGCTGGGCCAGCGGTAAGGTTTCGCGCGCCTACACATTCCTGCTTGATCCCGCCGGGGTCAAGCCTTCCAACGAGAGCTATTCGCCTTCGACGGTGGTGCAGGCGGCAACGCCCGACGCTTCGCCCGCCACCGCGCAACAGCCCGCGGCTGCGGCGGCGCCGCAGGCGGCCGCACCGGGAGCCGCACAGGGGGCCGCGCCCGCCGCAGAATCCGCCCGTCCGGCAGCGCCGGTGCGTCCCGCACGGCAGGCCAGGCGCGCGCCGTCCGCGCCCGCCGCCAGCGCCGACACGGCGCCGGGCAGCGGCTATACCGTCAAGCGCGGCGATACGCTGTACGGGATTGCCGGCGAAGCC
>NZ_SMNY01000097.1:0-656 GCF_004353535.1 Cupriavidus sp. L7L | reverse complement strand
ACATAGTCCATCCAGATGTCGCGCACGCCGATCCAGGCGTGATACAGCAGCGACAGGATGGTCAGGAACGTGATGATCTTCATCCACTGGTTGGCGAAGAGCCCTGCCCACGCTTCGTACGAAGCGCCGTTCGACAGCAGGAAGGCAATGGCCAGCACCACGGTGAACACCACCATGATCACGGCCGTGACGCGTTGCGCGAGCCAGTCTTTCAGGCCGTAATGGGCGCCGACGACCAGGCGCTTGGGACCGATATTGTTGTTTGCCACCGTGATTCTCCTCAGAACAGGCCGAACAGCTTCAGGCCGAAAATCAGGGTAAGCAGCAGGCTGACAACCAGCACGCTGATGGCAGACTTGGCCGAGGCGGGCTTGGAAACACCAACGTGCACATCCAGCAGCAGAAAGCGGATACCGGCGCAGAAATGATGCAGATAACCCCAGATCAGGGCCAGCACAACCAGCTTGACAAAGCCGCCGGACAACAGGGCCGAGAACTTTGCGAAGCTCAGTTCGGAGGTAATGCTCTGCTCGAACAGGTACAGGACGAAGGGAAGGAGGAGGAACATCAAGGCACCGCTCACGCGATGCAGGATGGATACCTTGCCGGCCCAGGGCAACCGGTATTTCGCGATCTGCGAGATACCGATATTCCGG
>NZ_SMNY01000096.1:0-457 GCF_004353535.1 Cupriavidus sp. L7L | reverse complement strand
TCGGACATCTCCGGATCAAAGCTTGTTTGCCAGCTCCCCGAAGCTTTTCGCAGGCTACCGCGTCCTTCATCGCCTGTGATCGCCAAGGCATCCACCACATGCACTTGTTCGCTTGACCCTATAACAAGTGTGTCTCAAGCTTGCGCTCATGACACCGCTCACTACAGGTTGAGTTCTCGCATTTGTGCCGTATTCCAAGTCATCTTTCGATCACTTTAAATACATTTTAGTTGATACAATCACAACCCGGTATCGCGTTTGCTACTGCAGCGTCTCATCAACGCTCGCGCGACACCTTTACTACATCCCATATTGTTAAAGAACAGCCGACTTTCGTCGCTTGGCAATGCCAAATGCAAACGCTCAATCCTTAAGCGCTTGCATTTGGCGGCCAACCAAAGTTACCAGGTAGTGGTGGAGGATGACGGGATCGAACCGACGACCCCCTGCTTGCAAA
>NZ_SMNY01000095.1:0-1017 GCF_004353535.1 Cupriavidus sp. L7L | reverse complement strand
AACCGGGCGTGGCGGCCGGACGAGAAGATCGACAGCCTTTCCCGCCGCAGAGACTCACCGAAACGCCGGCAACTGAACTTCGATCCCGACGAGACCGAGGTCGATCGCTATGAGGTGACCGAAGACGCGGGAAAGTTCGACCTGATGGGCGAGGCGACCGCAAATTCCGACAAACGGCACCGCAATGTTCCGGATGGCCTGCCCGACATCGGCTTGCTGATGAGCGCCCCGTTGCCTGCTGCGGCAGAGCAATGGAAGGCGAAGCGCGGCAGGCATGAGGCCACCGCGGCACAGAAGGCCCGCTGGCGCGGCTGGAGCGAGGTCATGTTCGAATCGTACGGCACGGCCATCAAGCTGATGGAAGCGAGAATGAACGATCTGCTGGCACCGACGGGAGAGGTGTCGCTTGCCTGGAAGATGCCGCACAGCATACCGGTGCTGGGCGTGGACCCAAGGGAGTGGGGCGGTGGTGCAGGCCAGCCATTGACCGAGGATGAGATCCGGCGGGTCGGGAACTGCTGGTATCCGGTCTATGCCATGGGATACAACTGGCTGCAAAGCAACGGCGTATCGGCGGGCAAGCTTGCCAGGCGCATTGACGAAGTGATCGCGATGTACCAGGCCAATGGGCGTCGCTGCGAGAAGGTCATCATCGTGACGCATTCGATGGGCGGGCTGGTTGCCAGGGCGATGTTGAATCCGAAGTACGGCAACGGTATCGACAAGAAGATCCTTGGCATCTATCACAACGTCCAGCCCCCCGTCGGGGCAGCGGCGGCCTACAAGCGGGTACGTGCGGGCTTTGAGGATGCGAAAGGCAACCTGATGGGCGCCATCGAACGCGCGGTGATCGGCAAGACCGGCAAGGAAGTCACAGCGGTCTTTGCCAACGCACCAGGGCCATTGGAGTTGTTGCCGAGCGCTTCTTATCCGCGGGGCTGGCTGCGTGTCCAGACCAGCGAGTACCGGCAGGTGATGGCGTTGCCGATTGCTTCGGACGAGCCGCTCAAGACTTAT
>NZ_SMNY01000094.1:0-1667 GCF_004353535.1 Cupriavidus sp. L7L | reverse complement strand
GTACGTGCGGGCTTTGAGGATGCGAAAGGCAACCTGATGGGCGCCATCGAACGCGCGGTGATCGGCAAGACCGGCAAGGAAGTCACAGCGGTCTTTGCCAACGCACCAGGGCCATTGGAGTTGTTGCCGAGCGCTTCTTATCCGCGGGGCTGGCTGCGTGTCCAGACCAGCGAGTACCGGCAGGTGATGGCGTTGCCGATTGCTTCGGACGAGCCGCTCAAGACTTATCGTAGCGAAATGCAGTTGCATAAGACCTTGGGAACAACAAGGCCAGCAGCGCCAGTAGCTGTAGGCGATCCCTTGTATGACATCTACGCCCGCGAACCTGATGCGTGGTGGCGCCTGTTGAACCCGGAGTGGGTCAATCCTGCAAACAAGAAATATGAAGGCTACAACCCGTATGGGTTGGCAACGAAGAGAATTGCCGAAGCGCAGAGCTTTCACAGGAATATCCAGGGCCTGTACCATCCGACCACCTACGCTAGCTATGGCGCGGACCCTTATCAAAAAGCCTTCGGTGCAGTCACGTATCGGGTGAACGCAACAGGCCTAAAAGGATTCGGCGATCCGCTTTCATGGAGGCTTATCAGTGAAGACGGGGAAGGGCGCATTGTGGTTCGCGCCGAGAATCGTCACACCCTGCAACTCAGACTTGAGCCGCCCATTGATGCCGGCGATCAGACTGTTCCCAGCGACGCATCAGCATCGCGTGTGCGCGGCACAGTAGTCTTCCGGCAATCCGGCTATGAGCACCAGAATAGTTACAACAACGACAAGGTTCTCGCATCATTGTTGTATTCGCTCGTCAAGATCGCCAATACCGCACCGTGGTGGAAATCATGAGCGACTGCGGAAAATTTGTTGCCATGCTGGCATGTCTGCTGTTGGTTTCTTGCCAGCCATATTCATACAAGGAGAACGGTGTGCCGCACGAAGTCGAACTGTCACCACGCCTGCAAGCCCTGTTCGGCAAGACCCGACAGGTCTGCTTCGGAAGATATGTCCTGGAAGTGCCAGCCGAAGCGAGATTGATATTCGGACCGCAGGATTTTCCCGGGAAGATTGTGACGCACGTTGCTGCAGCAGACCGCTTGACTGAAATGGCGGACGCCTACCGCAAGAAGATTCTGGACAAGGATGACACAGCGAAGATCACCTATTTCGGTCGAAGTGCCAAAGTGGAAAGCATAGAAATCCGCTACTACGAAGACGACTTATCCGTGAAATACGGTCTTGAGGGGGCACACACCTTTGCCGCAGCGGGCAATCATTTGTACGAATGGTTCTATGGCGGAGAAGAGATTGCGCCGCTCGTTCGCGGCTTGCGCGCCCGCGACAACGCAGAAATACCAAAGGACCCCGGCGTTTGCATCGACCACGGCTTCATCGTGGACAGCAGCGGCGTACACCAGGAAATCATGCGGGCAGGCATCGCCATCCCCAGCCTGCCGGACGTCAGCTTTTCAGTCGACTCCAACAAGCTGGCGAGCGTGGACGGTGCAAACGGCGAAGGGCTGCTTGCTTCCATCGCGGCGCAGAGAGCGGACCTGGGCAAGCGCTATCCGAAGCTGACTACCCTGCGCGAAGGCAAGCGCATTGTCGGCGTCTGGCAAGGAGAGGAGTCCCTGGTCCGCCGCGCGGACGGTACCCACGATTTCGAGTGGGAA
>NZ_SMNY01000092.1:0-1122 GCF_004353535.1 Cupriavidus sp. L7L | reverse complement strand
CTAGTCCATCGCGTCAGTGAATTGGCACCGGGCGAATTCGCCGCGATGGATCGTCGTACTTCCACTTGATTGGCTTGGGATTCTTGTTGTGTTGACGGATATAGCGCATCAGCTTGCGATCCAGGTCCTTCACCGAAGTGAAGACGCCTCGTGCGATCACATCGCGCTGAATGCGCGCAAACCAGTTCTCGACCTGATTGAGCCAGGACGTGTAGGTCGGCGTGTGGTGCATGTGGACGTTGGGGTGTTCGCTGAGGAAGTCGCGCACGCGCTCGGTCTTGTGACTGCTCACGTTATCGCAGATGACGTGGATTTCTTGCTCCGGTCGCTGACTGGCTACAACGTCAGTGAGGAAGGCTACGAACTGCTCACTGGTATGACGTGGCGCAGTCTTGCCGATCACCTCCCCGGTTGCCGTGTTGAGTGCGGCAAACAGGCTGAGCGTGCCGTTACGCTTGTATTCGAAGCCGTGGCTCTCGGCACGTCCTGGCGACAATGGCAGCATCCGATCCTTGCGATCCAGGGCCTGGATCGCGGTCTTCTCATCCACGCAGAACACCGCCGCATGCGCGGGCGGGTTCAGATACAGCCCGATCACGTCTGCAGCCTTCGTTTCGAAGTGGGGATCGTTGGAAATCATGTGCCGCTCCAACCTGTGCGGGCGCACGCCATGTTTGCGCCAGATGCGCTGCACGGTCGAGATGGACACGTCACCCAGCTCCGCGGCAAGCTTGTAGCTGCTCCAGTGTGTCGATCCGTCCGAGGGCTTGCGCTTGAGCGTGTAGCTCAGAACACGCGCCTCGAGTTTCTCAGGCGGCTGCATGGGCGCTCGTCCAGGATGGCGCGCGTACAAGCCCGCCAGCCGCTCCGCCAGAAACCGACTCGACCAACGCGAGATGAAACGCGAATCGCACCCCAGCCGCTCAATGATCGCGTCGCGCGATTCACCGTCTTCAAGCATCAGGATCAGCTTGGCCCGGCGCGCGTCGGCTGCCCGAATGGTTCGGCTGCGAGTCGCCGACAGCAATTGTTCACGCTCGAGCTCGGTCAGATTCATTTTTCCCATGCACCTGATCTAACCATAAATGGGGTGCTTTTTCAATGACGCACTGGACTAGCGAT
>NZ_SMNY01000091.1:0-8066 GCF_004353535.1 Cupriavidus sp. L7L | reverse complement strand
GTAGTCGGCCACGCCGGACAGGCGCGTATGCACGTCGGCGCCGCCCAGGTCCTCGGCGCTCACCTCCTCGCCGGTGGCGGCCTTCACCAGCGGCGGGCCGCCCAGGAAGATAGTGCCCTGGTTCTTGACGATGATCGACTCGTCGCTCATCGCCGGCACGTACGCGCCGCCGGCGGTGCACGAGCCCATCACCACCGCGATCTGCGGGATGCCCTGCTTGGACAGGTTGGCCTGGTTGTAGAAGATGCGGCCGAAGTGGTCGCGGTCGGGGAACACGTCGTCCTGGTTGGGCAGGTTGGCGCCGCCGGAATCGACCAGGTAGATGCACGGCAGGTTGTTCTGCTCGGCGATCTCCTGCGCGCGCACATGCTTCTTGACCGTCATCGGGTAATACGTGCCGCCCTTGACGGTGGCGTCGTTGCAGACGATCACGCACTCCTGCCCGGCCACGCGGCCGATACCGGTGATGATGCCAGCGCCCGGCGCGGCATCGTCGTACATGTCGTAGGCGGCAAGCTGCGACAGCTCCAGGAACGGCGTGCCCGGGTCGAGCAGTTGCTGCACGCGGTCGCGCGGCAGCAGCTTGCCGCGCGACAGGTGCTTGTTGCGCGCATCGTCACCGCCGCCCTGCGCCAGCTTTGCGACCTTCGCCTTGAGGTCGGCCACCAGTTCCCGCATCGCGTCGGCGTTGGCCTTGAACGATTCCGAGCGGGCGTTCAGTTTGGTTTCCAGCGTGGGCATCGTATCGTCTCATTGCTAGGGTCTTGGTGGGGATCCGTCCAGCCTGCGCTGCATGCGTGGGATGGAGGCCGGCCTATGTGGCGATGCTCATGGCGCTTCCCCGATCATGTCGCCATCCACATAGAGCCAGCGCGGGGTCTCGCCGGGCGCGCGCGGCTCGTGCACGAAGCGGCTGCGCTCATGCAGCCGCCAGGCGCGCCCGCCGACCTTGTAGCGCGCGACGAACTCCACTTCGGCATGGGTGTCGTCCTGCTGCGCGTGCGCCTTCACCGACAACCCGAGCCAGCGCGTGGCGGTGTCTGGCGCAAGGTCCGCCGGACAGGTAGACGGATGCCACGTCTGGCGCAGCCAGTCAGTGTCGTTCAGCACATAGGCGCTGTAGCGCGAGCGCATCAGCGCTTCCGCGTTGGGCGGCAGCGCCTCGCCGCGATGGAAGCGGCCGCAGCACGCAGCATAGTCGGCGCCGCCGCATGGGCACGGCACCGGACCGGCCTTGGGCGGGCGGCGCGCGGTCATCCCACCAGCTCCGGCAGCTCGCGCATGTCGGTGAAGAGCGTGTGTGCACCGGCTTCGCGCAGCGACGCGGCGTCGTTGCGCGCGGCGTAGCCGAACACCGTCATGCCCGCGGCCACGCCGGCGGTGACGCCGGTGGGGCTGTCTTCGATCACGGCGCACCGCGCCGGCTCGACGCCCATGGTGCGCGCCGCCAGCAGGTACACGTCGGGCGCGGGCTTGCTGCGCGCCACTTCGGTGGCGGAGAAGATATGCTCGCGCTCATCCTGCTGGAACAGCTCGACCAGCCCGGTCTTGGTCAGCTGCAGCTTGACCTTGATGCGGTCCGCGCCCGACGCCACGCACACCGGCATGCCGGTGGCGGCGATCTTGCCGATGGCGTCGCGCACATGCGCCACGGCCGCCACTTCGGCCTCGAGCACCGCGTTGCGGCGCGCCAGCCAGGTCGACAGCCAGTTCTCGGGCAGCGGCGCGCCGCGCATGCGTTCGATCATGCCCAGTTCCTCGCGCACGGCGCGGCCGAGGAACAGGCGCGTGGAGTCTTCCAGCGAGATCCCGATGCCGAGTTCGTTCAGCATCTGGTTGAGCACGCGGTTGACGATGGGCTCGCTGTCGACGAGCACGCCGTCGCAGTCGAAGATCACGCAATCGAAACGGCCGGAATGGCCCTGGGTTACTGCGGTCATGCGGGTTTCTTTTCCTTGTTGTCCAGGCGGTCGTGCCGCCTGTTGCCGGGGGCGCCGGCGGCACATGGCATCATCGTACGCTTTTTAAGCCCGGGTCAGGCCAGCGCGCGCGCAATCAGGATCTTCTGGATATCGCTGGTGCCCTCGTAAATCTGGCACACGCGCACGTCGCGGTAGATGCGCTCGACCGGGAAGTCGCTGACATAGCCATAGCCGCCGAACACCTGGATCGCGTCCGAGCAGACCCGCTCCGCCATTTCGCTGGCAAAGAGCTTGGCCATCGCCGCTTCCTTCAGGCACGGGCGGCCGGCGTCGCGCAGCGCCGCCGCGTGCCACACCATCTGGCGCGCGACGTCGATGCGCGTGGCCATCTCGGCCAGGCGGAACTGCACCGCCTGGTGCTGGAACAGGGGCTGGCCGAAACTCTCGCGTTCCCTGGCGTACGCCAGCGCCGCTTCAAACGCGGCGCGCGCCATGCCGATGCTCTGCGAGGCGATGCCGATGCGCCCGCCCTCCAGCCCCGACAGCGCCATCTTGTAGCCGCCGCCCTCGTCGCCCAGCAGGTTGGCCGCCGGCACGCGGCAGTCCTCGAACAGGATCTGCGCGGTGTCCGACGAATGCTGGCCGAGCTTGTCTTCCAGCCGCGCCACAACATAGCCGGGCGTGGAAGTCGGCACGATAAACGCGCTGATGCCGCGCTTGCCGGCGGCCTTGTCGGTCACCGCCAGCACGATCGCCACGTCGGCGTTCTTGCCGCTGGTGATGAACTGCTTGACGCCGTTGAGCACGTAGTCGTCGCCGTCACGGACCGCCGTGGTGCGCAGCGCCGAGGCATCGGAGCCGACGTGCGGCTCGGTCAGGCAGAACGCGCCGAGCATCTCGCCGCGCGCCAGCGGCACCAGCCACTGCTGCTTCTGCGCCTCGCTGGCGAATGACATCAGCATGCTGCACACCGGGCAGTTGTTGACGCTGATGACGGTGGAGGTGCCGCCGTCGCCGGCCGCGATCTCTTCCAGGATCAGCGCAAGCGACAGGTAGTCCAGGCCGGCGCCGCCGTATTCTTCCGGCACGGCCACGCCATAGGCGCCCAGCGTGGCCAGTTCGCGATGCACGTCCTTGGGAAAGGTCTTGTCGCGGTCCCACTGCGCGGCCTGCGGCGCGATCACCTCCTGCGCGAACTGGCGCACGGCGTCGCGGATCATTTCCTGTTCGGGGGTCAGCAGCATATCGATGGTCGGTTGGTCGTGCGCGCCGCGATCACCAGGGGATCGGCGTGCCGTCGTAGTTGTGGAAAGTGCCGTTGTCGCGCCGCTTGACGCCGGCCAGCACCTGGCGCATGCCCTTGACGCTCTGCTGCACGGTCAGGTCGGCTTCCTGGCCGCCCATGTCAGTCTTGACCCAACCGGGGTGCAGCGCCACGCAGGTGGCATGGCGCGCGTCGAGCGAGACCGCGCGCAGCGCTGCGTTGGCGCCGGCCTTGCTGACGCGGTACAGCCAGCTGCCGTTGTGCTCCATGCCGCCGATGCTGCCCATGCGCGAGGACAGCACCGCCAGCACGCCGCCGTGGCCGGACTGTCCGGCCTCGACATAGGGCAGCACCAGCGGCAGCGCCATCATCGGGCCGAGCACGTTGACGTGCATCACCCGGTCGAAGTCCTGCGGCGTCACCGGCTGCGCGCCTTCGGTGCGCGGGCCCAGCACGCCGGCGTTGTAGATCGCCACGTCGAGCGCTTCGCCGTCGAGCTTCCAGCCCAGCCCGGCGACAGCGCCGGGATCCGACAGGTCTACCTGATGGGCTTCGGCGCCAAGCGCCTGCAGCGCGCCCACGCCTTCCAGCGTGCGTGCCGCCGCGATGACGCGCCAGCCGTCGGCGCGGTACTGGCGGACGAATTCAAGGCCGATGCCGCGGGAGGCACCGAGGATCAGGACGGTTGGCAAGGGTTGCTCCTTGGTCTGGTACCGACGGGTTCAGCAAACTGCCTCTGCATGGCTCCCCTCTCCCGCATGCGGGAGAGGGGAGAAAACAAGCGGGAAGCGAAAGCCCTTACAGGATCTCAATCCCCACCGCCGTTGCCTCACCACCACCAATACACAAGCTCGCCACCCCACGCTTGCCGCCGGTCTTGCGCAGCGCGCCGATCAGCGTGGTCATGATGCGCGCGCCCGAGGCCCCGATCGGATGCCCCAGCGCACACGCGCCGCCGTGGATATTGACCTTGTCGCGCGGGATCTTCAGATCGTGCATCGCCGCCATCGGCACCACGGCGAAGGCCTCGTTGATCTCGAACAGGTCGACGCTGTCGGTGTTCCAGTCCAGCTTGCGGTACAGCTTGGCGATGGCCTCCACCGGCGCGGTGGTGAACCAGCCCGGCGCCTGCGCATGCGTAGTGTGGCCCAGCATGCGGGCGATCGGCTGCAGGCCCAGCTTTTTCGCCGTGGAAGCGCGCATCATCACCAGCGCCGAGGCGCCGTCGTTGATCGACGACGACGATGCGGCGGTGATGGTGCCGTCCTTGGCAAAGGCGGGCTTCAGCGACGGGATCTTGTCGAGCTTGATGCGGCGCGGGCCTTCGTCGGTGTCGATCACCGTGTCGCCGCCCTTGCCCGATACCGTCACCGGCGCGATTTCCCAGCGGAAGTCGCCCTTCTCGGTGGCCTGCTGCGCGCGGCGCACGCTTTCCATCGCGAATTCGTCCTGCTGCTGGCGCGTGAAGCCATACTTGGCGGCGCAGTCCTCGCCGAAGGTGCCCATGGCGCGGCCCTTGTCATACGCGTCTTCCAGGCCGTCCAGCATCATGTGGTCGTAGATCATGCCGTGGCCGATGCGATAGCCGCCGCGGCCCTTCGGGATCAGGTACGGCGCGTTGGTCATGCTTTCCATGCCGCCGGCGACCGCGACATCGAACGAGCCCGCGATCAGGCCGTCATAGACGGTCATCGCCGCGCGCATGCCCGAGCCGCACATCTTGTTGACGGTGGTGCAGCCCACGGCCAGCGGCAGGCCCGCGCCCAGCGCGGCCTGGCGTGCCGGCGCCTGGCCCTGGCCGGCGGGCAGCACGCAGCCGAACACCACTTCTTCCACCTGCTCCGGCTTCAGGCCGGCGCGCTCTACCGCCGCGCGGATGGCGGCGGCGCCGAGCTGCGGCGCGGTCACGCTGGCAAATTCGCCCTGGAACGCAGCCATAGGCGTGCGGGCGGCTGAAACGATGACGATCTCTTCCATGTCGGGTCTCCTGGATCGGTATGGTTGCGTAAGTGGTGCCTGGTGCAGGACCAGCGCGTCAGCGGATTGACGCCTGCGGCGGATCGCCGTACTGGCGGTAGGCCGCGGCCAGTTGCTCGCGCAGCTCGTCGTTGTTGCTGGCGGCCATGCCCAGGTCGCGCAGCAGGCCGTCGGACACGCCGTAGATCCAGCCGTGCACCGTGACGGCCTGGCCGCGGTCCCAGGCGTCCTGGATCACCGTGGTCTGGCAGATATTGCTGACCTGCTCGATCACGTTCAGTTCGCACAGCCGGGTATGCGCGTCTTCCTCGCGCAGGACGGTGCCGAGGTAGGCCTCGTGCTTGTCGGCCACGTCGCGCACATGGCGCAGCCAGTTGTCGGCCAGGCCGATACGCTCGCGCTTGAGCGCGACCTTGACGCCGCCACAGCCGTAGTGGCCCACCACCGTGATATGGCGTACCTTGAGCACTTCCACGGCGAACTGGATCACCGACAGCGCGTTCAGGTCGCTGTGCGCGATCACGTTGGCGATATTGCGGTGGACGAACACCTCGCCCGGGGCCAGTCCCAGGATCTGGTTGGCCGGCACGCGCGAATCGGAGCAGCCGATCCACAGGTATTCCGGCGCCTGCTGGTTGGCCAGGCGGGTGAAGAAGGTTGGATCTTCCGCGTTGACGCGGTCCACCCAGTCACGGTTGTTGCGGAACAGCTGGGCGATGGCGTCATTCATGCGACTCTCCTTGCAGGGTCGGCGGCAGGCAGTTCAGAGACAGCGCCGTAGCGGTTGATGAATCGCTCGGCAGGGTGATAGGCAAAAAAGTCATGGACATGTCCGGCCAGCAGCCGGTCCTTGTGACCCTGCCACATGGCAGGGTCGAAAAAATCCGCGTGGTGCCGCAGGAACGCCGCGCGCACGCGCGCATCGCCCAGCAGGAACGTGCGGAATGTCTCGGGAAAAATATCGTGCGGACGCACCGTGTACCAGACCTCGCCCGACATCTCCTCTTCCTCGTTGCGCGGTTGCGGCACGTTGCGGATATTGCAATCGGTCAGGTACTCGATCTCGTCGTAGTCGTAGAACACCACGCGCCCGTGCCGCGTGACGCCGAAGTTCTTGTACAGCATGTCGCCCGGGAAGATATTGGCGGCCATCAGTTCCTTGATGGCGTTGCCGTATTCCAGCACGCCGTGCTCTACCTGCGCGTCGGTGCCTTCCTGCAGGTAGATGTTCAGCGGCGTCATGCGGCGTTCGATATAGACGTGGCGCACCACGATTTCCTCGCCGCCGTGCTTGTCGCGCTGGTATTCGATCATCGACGGCGCGTGCTGCTCGAACTCGCGCACCAGCGCTTCATCGAAGCGCGACAGCGGGAAGGCCACGTCGGAGTACTCCAGCGTATCGGCCATGCGGCCGACGCGATCGTGCTGCTTGACCAGCTGGTACTTCGACTTCACCAGTTCGCGCGTGGTTTCCTTGGGCGCCGGGAAGAAGTCCTTGATGACCTTGAACACGTACGGGTACGACGGCAGCGTGAACACCAGCATCACCAGCCCGCGGATGCCGGGCGCGACGATGAACTTGTCCGACGAATGCTGCAGGTGATGCAGGAAATCGCGGTAGAACAGGTTCTTGCCCTGCTTCTGCAAACCCAGCGACGTGTAGATCTCCGCGCGCGGCTTGCGCGGCATGATGTCGCGCAGGAAGGTCACGTAGGCCGACGGGATCTCCATGTCGACCATGAAGTAGGAATGCGTGAACGAGAACAGGATCAGCAGCTGTTCTTTCTTCAGCAGCACCGAGTCCAGCACCAGCTTGCCCGACGGGCCGTGCACGATCGGGATCGCCAGCGGGAAGGTGCGGTCGCCGTTCAGGATGCGGCCGATGATGAAGGCCGACTTGTTGCGGTAGAACAGCGACGACAGCGTATGGATCTGGAAATTCGGCGCGGTGCGGAAGTCGCCGAAATGCTCGCCGACGGCGCGCACCACGTAGCCGATATCGCGCGCCAGGTCTTCGAACGGGCGCTCCAGCTGGAAGTTGTGCACGATGCGCTCGAAGCACGCCGCCATGCCCTCGCGGCTGCCCGGATAGTAGGCGCGGAAGGTCGGCCGCGTCGGCGATTCCTCGTTCTCGATGTACTCGGTCGAGATCGCCGGGCGCACGAAGATGAAATCGTTGTTGAAGTACGAGCGGTGCAGGATGCGCGTGCAGACCGAGTTGAAGAAGGTCTCGGCCAGTTCGGGCTGGTGGTGGTTGGTCAGCAGCCCGATGTAGTGCAGCTTGATCTGCTGCCAGATCTCGTCGTCGATGTTCTCGGCGTCGTACTCGTCTTCCAGGATGATGCTCGATTCGCGCACGCGCTCGTTATAGAAGGCGATGCGGTCGCGCTGGATCTGCTGCAGCCCGTGCCAGTCGCCGGCCTCGAACTTGAGCTTGGCCTGGTGGCTGACCTCGCGGAACAGCCGGTAGTGCTTGTCGAACCCGTCGAGCATCGTTCTCGCCACATCGAAGGCAATCTGCGAAGAGAGCAGTTTGGGGAAGTGGGACATGGGTCGACGGGGGCGACTGCGTGACGGTCTTGCGACGGGTAGTGAGATTGTAAATGGGTTCCGGGGGAGCGCTGCGGATGTCCGGGGGCGCCGGAGGTGAATCCGGCGCCCCTCCCGGCATGCCGTTACATCGTTTCCGCGAACAGCTCGCGGCCGATCAGCATGCGGCGGATCTCAGACGTGCCGGCGCCGATCTCGTACAGCTTGGCGTCGCGCCACAGGCGCCCGGCCGGGTATTCGTTGATATAGCCGTTGCCGCCCAGGATCTGCACGGTCTCGCCCGCCATCCAGGTGGCCTTCTCGGCCGTGTACAGGATCACCGCGGCGCAGTCCTTGCGCACCTGGCGCACGTG
>NZ_SMNY01000090.1:0-461 GCF_004353535.1 Cupriavidus sp. L7L | reverse complement strand
AGGGTCTTCGGACCCACACAGAGATTGAACTGAAGAGTTTGATCCTGGCTCAGATTGAACGCTGGCGGCATGCCTTACACATGCAAGTCGAACGGCAGCACGGGCTTCGGCCTGGTGGCGAGTGGCGAACGGGTGAGTAATACATCGGAACGTGCCCTGTAGTGGGGGATAACTAGTCGAAAGATTAGCTAATACCGCATACGACCTGAGGGTGAAAGCGGGGGACCGGTAACGGCCTCGCGCTACAGGAGCGGCCGATGTCTGATTAGCTAGTTGGTGGGGTAAGAGCCTACCAAGGCGACGATCAGTAGCTGGTCTGAGAGGACGATCAGCCACACTGGGACTGAGACACGGCCCAGACTCCTACGGGAGGCAGCAGTGGGGAATTTTGGACAATGGGGGCAACCCTGATCCAGCAATGCCGCGTGTGTGAAGAAGGCCTTCGGGTTGTAAAGCACTTT